>NZ_LR743509.1:4602500-4616147 GCF_902712875.1 Hyphomicrobium sp. ghe19
CTATCTGGGAGACACACGGCGGGTGCTAACGTCCGTCGTGAAGAGGGAAACAACCCTGATCGCCGTCTAAGGTCCCTAAATCACTGCTAAGTGTGAAAGGATGTGGGAATCCCATAACAACCAGGATGTTGGCTTAGAAGCAGCCATCATTTAAAGAAAGCGTAACAGCTCACTGGTCTAAACAAGGGTTCCTGCGCCGAAAATGTAACGGGGCTAAAGCAGTGTACCGAAGACGCGGGTGTGCAGCAATGCACGCGGTAGCGGAGCGTTCCGTAAGCCTGTGAAGGGAGACCCGTGAGGGCTCCTGGAGGTATCGGAAGTGCGAATGCAGACATGAGTAACGAAAGAAGTGTGAGAAACACTTCCGCCGAAAGTCCAAGGGTTCCTGCGTAAAGTTAATCTGCGCAGGGTTAGCCGGCCCCTAAGGCGAGGGCGAAAGCCGTAGTCGATGGGAACCACGTTAATATTCGTGGGCCAGTGGGTGTGTGACGGATGCAGCAAGTTGTCGAGGCTTATTGGATTGCCGAGGCAGCGAATGTGTCCCTGGAAATAGCCCCCACGTAGACCGTACCCGAAACCGACACAGGTGGACTGGTAGAGAATACCAAGGCGCTTGAGCGAAGTGTGCTGAAGGAACTCGGCAAATTACCTGCGTAACTTCGGGAGAAGCAGGCTGTCTTTTCGGGCAACCGGAAGGGCAGGACACAAACTAGGGGGTGGCGACTGTTTACCTAAAACACAGGGCTATGCTAAGTCCAACGACGACGTATATGGCCTGACGCCTGCCCGGTGCTGGAAGGTTAAGAGGAGAGGTGCAAGCCTTGAATCGAAGCCCCAGTAAACGGCGGCCGTAACTATAACGGTCCTAAGGTAGCGAAATTCCTTGTCGGGTAAGTTCCGACCTGCACGAATGGCGTAACGACTTCCCCACTGTCTCCAGCACACACTCAGTGAAATTGAATTCCCCGTGAAGATGCGGGGTTCCTGCGGTTAGACGGAAAGACCCCGTGCACCTTTACTGCAACTTTGCACTGGCAATCGTGACTGCTTGTGTAGGATAGGTGGTAGGCTATGAAACCTGGGCGCTAGCTCGGGCGGAGCCGAAATGTGAAATACCACCCTAGTGATTATGGTTGTCTAACCGCGGTCCGTTATCCGGATCCGGGACAGCGCATGGTGGGCAGTTTGACTGGGGCGGTCGCCTCCTAAATCGTAACGGAGGCGTACGAAGGTTGGCTCAGATTGGTCGGAAATCAATCGTCGAGTGCAATGGCATAAGCCAGCCTGACTGCAAGACTGACAAGTCGAGCAGAGTCGAAAGACGGTCATAGTGATCCGGTGGTTCTTTGTGAGAGGGCCATCGCTCAACGGATAAAAGGTACGCCGGGGATAACAGGCTGATGACGCCCAAGAGTCCATATCGACGGCGTCGTTTGGCACCTCGATGTCGGCTCATCACATCCTGGGGCTGGAGCAGGTCCCAAGGGTATGGCTGTTCGCCATTTAAAGTGGTACGTGAGCTGGGTTCAGAACGTCGCGAGACAGTTCGGTCCCTATCTGCCGTAGGTGTAGGAGAATTGAGAGGATCTGTCCTTAGTACGAGAGGACCGGGATGGACGTACCTCTGGTGGACCTGTTGTCGTGCCAACGGCACAGCAGGGTAGCTATGTACGGACGGGATAACCGCTGAAAGCATCTAAGCGGGAAACCCACCTCAAAACGAGTTCTCCCTCGAGAGTCGTGGAAGACCACCACGTTGATAGGCCGGGTGTGGAAGCGCTGCAAGGCGTGTAGCTTACCGGTACTAATAACTCGATTGGCTTGATTGCTCTCATTTAGCAATGCTCATCGTTTTGCCTCACACCGCTTGTCGCGCAAAAACGCGACGCGGTCCGGCAGGGCGGCACTTGTGCCAGCGTCCGCTTGGACGCTTGCGCCTAGAGGCGCATAAAGGCTCAGCCGCTCCGATGGGCGTAGGCATTAGCATCCAGAATTAGACCAGACATAGAAGTCATATGACGTCTCCGCTGACCTGGTGATTATGGCGGGGTGGCTGCACCCGATCCCATTCCGAACTCGGCCGTGAAACGCCCCTGCGCCGATGGTACTTCGTCTTAAGACGCGGGAGAGTAGGTCGTTGCCAGGTCTGCCGAGACGTCATGTGAACTTTCTAAAATCAAACGAAGTCAATCACCTCTATCGATCGTATTCAAACGCGCCCCTGTGCCTCGTGCCAGGGGCGCGTTTTTGTTTTTGAGCTCGTCGGCAAATCGGGTTTCGTCTATCCGCTCTGATTTCACCGGAGTTCACTTTGCATCGTTACCGGCGGCGTTTAGAACTCGCGCCAACGAATTGCAGGGTGATGGGCCGGCTTGGTTAGGATGTCTCACGGAATGCTCGACTATATCTGGTCGAAACTTTATGCCCGTTGGCTCCGCAGCGAGCTCGTTCGGCTAAGGCCTCAGATCAAATTGCGGCACGGGTCCGGCAAGAATCTCATTCTCGGGATTGGGCGTAACTACAGCATCGCGGACTTGAGGCCGTTTGTTCGGTCAGCGCGGAAATTTCACGACTGCCGTATTCTTCTCGTCGTCAACGATGACGCGGAACTCGGCAAAGCACTTGAAGCCGAGGGCGTCGATTATCTGTTGGATCCAGGCTCGCCCGGCCTCGGTCGGCCGCATATGAACTTCGCGCGTGTTGCCGATTACATCGCCGTTTTGCAGGCCCTCACGGGCCAAGTGGAGCGGGTGTTTCTGGCGGATACGCGGGACGTCGTATTTCAGGCCGACATCTTTCAGGCTCTGCCCGATGCGCCGGTGATTTTTTGCGAAGAGGGCGAAGGCTTCTCACACGACGTTGCGGGATGGAACGGCAATGCGATCCGGAGAACATTCGGCCCGGACGTGTACGAGCGCATCAGGCATCATGAAGTCATTTGCAGCGGCACGGTGCTCGCACGGCACGGCGACGCGATCATGTACTTGTGGGAGAAATTGCTCCTCGGTCAGTTGATCGGGCGCAGACATCATATGCGTTCGGGCGTCGATCAAGCGACGACGAATGTCGTGGCCCGTCTCAATCTTGCGCCGTCTTCCATCGTGATCCCTTTTGACGGTGCGATCGCGACGCTTTCAGGCCGGAACACCAAATTCCTCAAGGTGAAGGACGGGGTTCTGGTGACTGCGAAGGGAGCGGTTCCGGCTGCCGTCCATCAATACGACCGGGCTCCCGAGGTTCGCGACTTCTTGTATGCGACGTACGGTGGTCCAGCTCTCGGCAAAGCGGGCGACAAATCCAAAGACTCGAACTTGCGTAAAAAGTTGCGCCTGGCGTTCGGTCTTCAGGGCCCCTGACGCCGCGCGTCACTCGACGGACTGTTCCTTCTTCTGACCGCGGGATGCGAGTTTAACACCGCAGCGTTCCATCGGGAGCGCGGTCGTCGTCCATCGATCCTTGGTCACGGTCACGACGTAGCGGCGGCAGTCGCGTCCGGCACCCGGCACGAAATGAACATCGAAGACGGCGACGCCGCTCTTGCCGGAGCGAGGCCACGCAAAATTCCCATCGTCCGGGACCGTTTTAACTGCCTTGTCGATGGCGAAGGCGGCATTGCGATAATCCGTTGCGGTCAGGCGCGCCAAGAGCACGTGCGAGAGATCGGGATGAAGTCCTGCAGCTTCCGCGCGCTTGCGATAGGGATCGGCCGGCGTGGCCGGTGGCGATGATGCGCCGGCCGTTGCTGCGTCGGTGTTCGTCTCCCAAGATTGGGAAGCCGTTCCAGCGCCCGGCGGTTCAGCGATGACGACTTCGGGCAACGACTGAGAATGTGTCTCGGGCGGCGGCGTCGGCGGCAGAGGAGACGAATTTTCAGCAGTCGCCACATCGTGGGCCGGCACCGGTTCAAGCGGTGGGGCCGGTTGTCTCGCGGTCATCGCAGTCGAAATAATCTGCTGGGCGCTCTCAACCCACTGCTGCACCGGGGCGCCAAAATGCGTGAGGCCCCAACCTGCGGCCAGCACTACGAACAAGAATAAATATAATTTCCGGACCGGATTGCCGCGCTTCGGCGGCGGCGTGGAGATCGGCTCGCCGGCATAGAAAGCTTCTTCGGGCTCTTCGGCCCGTGAAAGCACGTCTCCCAGCTCGTAGGAGGGGAATGCATCGGTCGAATGGGAAGCGCGGGAGTACATAGCCAATCCTCGTTGGATACCTATTCCCGCGCTGCATATGCACCGCATCCTCCTGGCCAAAAAATGGCAACGCCGGATAACCGCGAAATCTCTTCCCCGACCTCACGAATTCGTAAAATTCTCGCCACCCTCTTAGGGGCGAAAATTCTTGACTATTATTGGCTACTTGGCTCTACGTGGCCGCTGAACCTGATCTCGGGACCTTGAATCCTGACCTATTGGGAGTTGCAATGAGCACTTCTTTCTCCTCGCGTATCGGCGCGCGCATTCGCGCTTTCATTTCCGCACTTGCCGTCGCTGCCGTCGCCGTTGGCGGAGTTTGGATTTCCGCGTCTGACGGTCAGGCTGCCGAGGAAGAACACGCGGTCGAGATCTCCATCAAAGACCACAAGTTCCAGCCGGACTCGCTGAAACTGCCGGTCGGGAAACCGATCAAGATCACGGTCAAGAACCTGGACGCTACCCCGGAAGAGTTCGAAAGCTACGAACTCGGATTCGAAAAAATCATCGCCGGCAACAGCAGCGCGATCATAAGGCTGAAGCCGCTGAAGCCCGGCACCTACATGTTCTTCGGCGAATTTCACCAGGATTCGGCGTTGGGCCACATCGTAGCGGAGTAATTGCCCATGCTTGCCGCGCTCGTTCTCGTTTTCCGCGAAGTTCTCGAAGCTGGTCTGATTATCGGCGTGGTGCTTGCCGCTTCGCGTGGCGTGATCGGGCGGGGCGGAGCGGTGTCTCTCGGCGTTCTCGCTGGAATTGCCGGGTCAGCCGTTGTCGCATTCTTCGCGGCCGGCATCTCGAACGCGTTCGATGGACGCGGACATGAAATTTTCATCGCGGCAATTCTGCTTTTTGCAGTCGTGATGCTCGCTTGGCACGTCGTCTGGATGGCGCAACACGCGCGCGAGATGACGCAGCAGTTGAGGCAACTCGGAAACGATGTGACCGCAGGACGCCGATCACTATTTGCACTTGGAGCGGCCGTTGCCATCGCGGTCATGCGCGAGGGCAGCGAGGTCGTGCTCTTCATGACCGGCATCATCATGGGTGGAACGGAAACGGCGGGCCAACTGCTGCTCGGTTCGGTGATTGGGCTGGCGCTCGGCGCCGCCGTGTCCATGGTGCTTTATTTCGGGCTTGCCGCGATACCGTTGAAGCGGATGTTCTCGGTAACCGGTGTTCTGGTGACGCTGCTCGCTGCGGGCCTTGCCGCGTCCGCGGTCGCGCAGCTTTCTAGCGCCGGTCTTCTCAATGTTCTCGACACGCCGGTTTGGGATACGTCGTGGCTTCTGTCGGAAAAGAGCTGGGTGGGACAGATCCTGCACATCTTGATCGGTTATATGGCCAAGCCAACGGGCATGCAGCTGATCGCCTACGGCATTACTGCGGGCACTATTTTCCTTCTCGGCTTCATTGTGCGGACGCCGGCGACCCGGCCCGCAGTGAGTTCGCGATAAAAAAAAGCGGCGCCGGAAATTGCGCGGCGCCGCGCGTTCTCTTCTCGATTGCGTTCTAAAGCCCGAGATCGGAAAGCCCCGGATGATCGGCGGGGCGGGGTCCGAGCGGCCAATGGAATTTGCGATCGCTTTCCGAGATTCTGAGGTCGTTGATGCTGGCGTAACGCAGCCGCATCAGACCGTTCGAATCGAATTCCCAGTTCTCGTTTCCGTATGATCGGTACCATTGAAAGCTGTCGTCGCGGAATTCGTAGGCGAAGCGGACGGCGATGCGATTGTCGGCGAAGGTCCAGAGCTCCTTGATCAGGCGATAGTCGAGCTCGCGGTTCCATTTACGCGTCAGAAATTCGACGATCTGTTCGCGGCCGACGGGAAATTCGGCGCGATTGCGCCAGCGGCTGTCGACTGTATAGGCGAGCGACACTTTATGGGGGTCGCGGGAGTTCCATCCGTCTTCGGCTCCACGGACTTTCTGTATTGCAGTTTCGCGCGTGAACGGTGGTAGCGGCGGCCGGGCGTCTGCCATCTTTCTCTCCTTGGTCCTCTCCCTGCGACGGCGGCTTGACCTTCGACGCAAACGTTACGAGGCTTCTTTGCAAATCGGCAGGTCGAGTGACCCCGATCGAGGGAGACTGCAAAATGTATGATATCGCCAATTTATCCAATCTGCCGCATCTTCGTAATCTCTCTGCGACGACGATGGCCGCGTTCGAAAATTTCGACCGGGCAGCGATGGCGCCTGGAGCTATTCCGCGGCGCTACAAGGAATTGATCGCGCTTGGCGTGGCGCTTGCGACGCAGTGTCCGTACAGCCTGGAAGTTCATCGCACCAATGCGGAGAATGCCGGCGTGACGGAAGCTGAGATAGCGGAGGTCGTCTATATCGCTGCGGCGATGCGGGCGACGGCCGCGATTGCGCACGGCACGCATCTTGTCGGGCCACGCAAGGCGAAACGGTAGTGGCGTTCCGGATCAGAAAAAGCCGAAAAGTTTTATGGCAATGACGGCGAGGCTCAGGGCGCCGATCCAGAGCGCGACATCGGCGGCGCGGCTCCGCTTGGAGCGAGACGCGATGTTTTCGATCGTCTGATCGTCAAGGCGCACGCCGGAGCGCGCCATTTCGGAATAGCCGGTGATCGCCTGAGCAAGATTTTGGAGAAGGGCCGGCGTCTTCAGCAGAACTTCGCCGATGGATTCAGCGCCGCGTCCCGCCTCGCGGAGGCGGCCGAGCGGCGAAAGGTTGGCTTCCATCCATTCCTTGGCGACGGGTTCCGCTGCAACCCAGACGTTGAGCGACGGATCGAGGTCACGCGCGACGCCTTCGACGATGACCATGCTCTTTTGCAGCAGGATCAGTTCCGGCCGGGTCTCCATGTCGAAGACTTCGGTGTAGGCGAAAAGCTGGCCGAGTAGATCGGCCATCGAAATTTCTTCTGCCGTCCGTCCCTGGATGGGCTCGCCGATGGCGCGCATCGCCTGCGCAAATTCCTCAACCGTGTGATGGGGCGGAACGTAACCCGCTTCAAAGTGGATGGCGGCGGCGCGATGATAGTCGCGCGTGATGAGGCCGTGCAGGATCTCGGCGAGGAAACGACGCTCGGCGAGGCCAAGCCGGCCCATGATGCCGAAGTCGACGGCGACGACCATGCCCTTGTCATCGACGAACAGGTTTCCCTGATGCATGTCGGCATGAAAGAAGCCGTCGCGCATGGCGTGGCGGAGGAACGATCGCAACACAGTCTGGCCGAGCGCGGAGGTGTCGAAGCCTTTTGCCTGCAGCGTTTCGCGATGCGCGATCGGTGTGCCGTCGATCCATTCGACGGTCAGCACGCGCTTCGCCGTACGTTTCCAATCGATCGTCGGAACGCGAAAGCCATCGTCCTCGGTGGTGTTCGCGGCCATCTCGGAAATCGCGGCGGCCTCGAGACGGAGATCCATTTCGAGCGCGGTCGTATGCTTCAAATTATCGACGACGGCGACGGGCTTCAAACGCCGCGCGGGCGGGTAAAAGCGTTCGATCATCTGCGCCGCGAAATAGTAGCTGTCGAGGTCGCGATTGAAGCGCTTCTCGATATTCGGTCGCAGGATTTTGACGGCGACGGCTTTCCTGATGCCGTTTTCGAGCACGTAGGCCTTGTGGACTTGGGCGATCGAGGCAGCGGCGACGGGCGGGCCAAACTCGATGAAGTGATCTTCAAGCTTGCCGCCGAGTGCGCGCTCGACGGTCTCGCGGGCTTCCGCCATCGAGAAGGGTTCGGCCTTGTCCTGGAGGTGGCGCAAATCCGCCGACAGCTCGGGGCCGATAACGTCGGCGCGGGTCGCCAAGAACTGTCCGAGCTTGACATAGCTCGGGCCGAGCTTCGTCAGCGCGGTTGCGACGCGGGTTGATCGCGGTACGCTTTTTTGAAAGGGCGCCGACAGGAATTCGATGGGCAGCGTTGCCGCGCGCGCAATCTTGAGCGGCAGCGGTACCGGCACGCCTGCCGGCACGAAGCGAACTCCATACTGTGCAAGCACAAACCCGGCGCGCGCGAGTCTTAGCGTGTTAAGGATCGCTCCGGGCATGACTTCGATTTCGTGGTCCTGGTTCGTGGGTCGATAGCTGGCCTCAGGCCACATTGCGCCGCAATGGGTCTAGGTCAAGCGAACCTCATGTATCGGGTAAAGACGGTTAAATATCCTGCGCCATTGCGAAGCGCGGCGACGAGGTTGCCATACAACGCGGGGCTGGCCGCCGCGCAAACGAAAAGCGCCCGCGTCGAAACACGGGCGCTTCGGGAATTCCAAATTTCAGTCGGCTTATTTCGCGCAGAAGGTCGCGCGGCCGTGGCAGGTGACCATGCCGCCATCGGGGCTGCACCGGTACTGCTTGTTGGTGACCTTGTACCCCGCAACGTCGCCGTTTGCGAGGAAGCCAGGCCAGAGACCCCAGCTGACGTTCTGCACCATCGTTTCCATTGCAAACCACTTCGCGGAATCCGCCGACGTCGATGTTGCGACCGCGGCTTTCGTCATGCATCCAGCGTTCGCGGTTCCGGCGCCAAAAGAAAGGGCGGCTACTGCCAACGCACAGGCAAGCGTGATTGTTTTCATGTGTCCCACCTCCTCCTAGGGAAGAAAAAGTTTCTTCCCGTCCCTGCTTGGAAAACTATGAACGGTCTCGCGCGGCGTCAATTGCAGACACACCGAACGAGCCAGAACACCGTTGGATTGTTGCCGTCAGATCTTCCAGCCGCCGTGGATGGCCGCGATGCCGCCCGTCAAATTGCGGTAGCTGACGCGGGAAAACCCGGCATTGCGAACGAGTTCCGCGAATTTCTCCTGGGTCGGGAAGCGGCGGATGCTTTCAACGAGATAGCGATAAGATTCAGCGTCTCCGGCCGTCAATTGGCCAAGGCGCGGAATGATCTCGAATGAGTGAAAGTCGTAGAGGCGGTCCAGAACCGGGACGCGGCATTCGGAAAATTCGAGGCAAAGGAAGCGGCCGCCGGGCTTCAAGACGCGATAGGCTTCGGCGAGCGCCCTATCAATGTGGGTGACGTTGCGAATGCCGAACGCGATCGTGTAGGCGTCGAAGCTGCTGCTCTCGAAGGGTAATTCCTCGGCGTTGCCTTCGACGCACTGAATGCGGTTTTGCAGGCCTGCGTCAGCGATGCGGCGGCGGCCGACCTCGAGCATCTCGGGACTGATGTCGCAGATGACGGCGGTGGCGTTCGGTCCGCTGTCGTTGGCGTAACGGATCGAAATATCGCCGGTGCCGCCGGCGACATCCAGAAGCTTGAACGGCGTCGCGCCGCGCGGCGCGTTCAGCATCGTGATGAGTTCGCGCTTCCACAGCCGGTGCAGGCCACCCGACATCAGGTCGTTCATCAGATCGTAACGGCCGGCGACGGAGGCGAAGACCTTGTTGACGAGGCCCTGGCGCTCGGTCTCGGGGACAGCGCGGAAGCCGAACGACGCCGTGTTATCGGACGCGTTGTGGGCCGGGCCCTGGCCGGTATTCTGGCTTGTGGTTTGCGAATTCTGATCCATATCCGCAGCATAGCTGTTCGCGCGTTGGCGCGCTATCGTCGGCTCGTCTCATCCTCAACGCCGGCTCAACACTAGGTAATATTTCCGTCATGCCCGAGCTTCCGGAGGTCGAAACCGTTCGTCGCGGCCTGGCGCCGGTTCTCGTCGGCCGCCGGGTTAAGTCGCTCGATGCGCGGCGGCCGGATTTGCGGTTTCCATTCCCTGAGAATTTTGCCGGGCGGGTCGCCGGGCAGTCGATCGTCACGCTCGAGCGCCGCGCGAAATATCTGATCGCGTCGCTGTCGAGCGGGGAGGATCTCGTCATGCACCTCGGCATGACAGGGCGCTTCACGATCGTCCACGACGGGATCGCCGATACACCGGGCCAGTACGCGCACGGGACGGGCCCAGATCCCACGCACGATCACGTCGTGCTCAATCTCTCGGATGGGACGAAGGTCATTTACAATGATCCGAGACGCTTCGGCTTCATGGTGATGATGGCGCATAGGGAGCGTGCGCAGCATGCGCTCTTTCGCGATCTCGGTGCCGAGCCGCTCGGCGAGGAGCTGTCGGCCGAATATCTGGCGTCCAAGGCGCTGGGGAGAAAGGTCAATCTCAAGGCCTTTCTGATGGATCAGCACGTCATCGCGGGGCTTGGAAACATCTACGTTTCGGAAGCGCTCTATCAGGCGGGGCTGTCTCCGGACAGGGCTGCCGCGACCTTGGCGAACCGGCGCGGGGCGCCGACGGAACGCGCCGTCAAGCTGGTGCCCGCAATCCGGGACGTGCTCGAACGCGCGATCGACGCGGGCGGTTCGACACTTCGCGATTATCGCCATGCCGATGGAAAGCGCGGGGCGTTTCAGGAGAGGTTCGGGGTTTACGATCGCGCCGGGTCAGTCTGCCAAACACCCGGGTGCGGGGGCGAGATACGCCGGGCCGTCCACTCGGGGCGCGCGACATTCTATTGCCCGCGCTGTCAGCGGTGAGATGTGACGTCAGTTGGCGGCGTGACGCTCGGCGAGGGCGCTGTTGGTCTTGACGATAATGGCGCTGAGGCACATCACGGCGAAACCGCCGGCGAGGAAAAGCTGGTTGGCCGCCCAATCGCCGCGGAGCGTTGCGAGCTTTCCCGAGCTTATGAGCCAGACAAGTCCGCCCCCGATGGCGAAAGCCTGATAGGTCATAAATCGAACCATGCGCTCGATCGCCTGCGGTTTCGACCAGTCGTCGTGCGGGTCTCTCAGACGCGACAGGTAATAGGCGTAGGTTCCAGCGACCAGCACCATGGCGGAGCCATATTCCCAGCCGTGCTGCCAGCGAATGCTGGTCCCGAGATAGATCGCGAAGAAGGCGAGACCGCACCACAGAAAGCTCAGCATCACGAGCCGGATGGTTGGGATCATCGCATCACGCGGCGTTATCTCGCCGATGTCCGGCGCTGGCCGCCATACCGGCGCGTTCGTTCGTATTGCCGCCGTCACGATGACGAATACGAAGACCGAAGCGGCCATCGCCGCTTCGAATTTCTGCAGAGCGCCTGCGGCCAAGAACATGGCGATCAGGGCTACCGCGAGTGTCGTCAGCAGCCAGGGAAGCGAAGGGCGCAAGGTCATTTTGGGTGAATGTCCCCGTGGTCAGAGAGGCGTCTCATCTTCGTTCACGCTTTGGCGGGCGAGCGTATCGCATCGAGGCTGATCGCTGCAATTGCCAGGGCGCCGAAGAAGAAGATGTTGCAGCCGGCCCAATCGGCATGGGTTTCAGCGCGCGGAAATTTCTCGTCGACGAAGAGGCTGATCACGCCAGCGACCATGCCGACGATCTGCGCTTTCAGCAGAATGCGCCCAAACTTGACGAGCGTGGCGTCGGTGCGTCCGGCCGCGCGATCGCGATCGAGCAGTAACGAAAAACCGATGCTCGCCAAGGCTGCGAAAGCAAACCCTAAGAAGAACTGCCACCATTCGCGCCAATGCGCATCGATGACGAACAGGTAGGTCACCAGCAACGTCAGGCCGCCCCATGCCCATATCAGGGCGAGGTAACGGGCAGTCGAACTTGCAACGGCACTTGCGGGGGCACCGACGTCATTGAGCTGCCGATGCTCGCGGATCGCGATGAGAACAATTGCGATGCTGACGACGGCCACGGCGGCCATTTGCAACATCGGCTGGTTTGCAGCGGCGGCCAAGATCGTCGCAAAAATGGCTGCTGCCAGCGCAAATAGCCAACCGGTCCACGACAACATTCTCTGGAAGCCCCCCAAGACGTAAGTGTGTCAGTGATCGTCGTCCATGTTCCCGCTTATCGCAAATGCCAGGGAAAAGCGCTGCGACCGGCGGCGGCATTGGTTTTCGCCAGGAATCGGGCATTTTCATCATGCTGATTCATTGACCGATCACTTTCCGAGGGCTATACCCCCCGCAAACCGTGTGCCTGGACCAAAAATCCTGGGCCGACGAGAGATTTCTTCAACCACCGCCTCGCCTAGCTTTCCGCTAACGCGCGGGCGTATTCGTAGCAACGTAAGGACAACCTATGGCTAACACGTCGTCGGCGAAAAAAGCCGCGCGCCAGATGATCCGCCGCACTGAAGTGAACAAGGGCCGCCGCACGCGCGTCAAAACCGAAGTTCGCTCTGTCGAAGAGGCTATTGCTTCGGGCGATGCCGCAAAGGCCAAGGCCGCTCTCGCCGCCGCCGAGCCCCTGCTTGTCCGCAGCGCCCAGAAGGGCGTCATGCACAAGCGCACGGCCAGCCGGAAGGTTTCCAGGCTCGCTCAGCGTGTCAAGGCCATGAGCGCGTAACGTACATGTGAATAACAGGGGCCAATTTTCCTCCCTGTTGCATATTCGCACCGGTAAAGAGCGGGTCCAATTTCGGGCCCGTTTTTTTTTAACGCGATTAACCTGCTGAAATCGGGCCCATCATGCGCGCTGAGCGTGTGAACGGGCGCTGGGCACAGCCTCGCTTCTCGGCCGGCGCCAAAAAAAAATGACGTGTCGGTGACAGCTGCGACCACGCGGCTGGCGAGAGATCATCAATGGTGAAAATCCCGAATGAGTCAGGCGTTTATGCACAGGGCTTGCGAAGTGACTCACGTTGTCACCAACACCTGTGGACAACTTTTCTTCTCGCTGGACGCCCATAATGGGGACCGGAGCCGCTTGTCGAAAAGAAGGTTAAGGGCTAGTAAATTTCTCAGTGGATGGCAGCGGGGTAAAAGCGGTCGTTCGCACAGGTAAGTTAGGCGAGCGTAGCGTTCGAGGGCCAATAGAATTGGCGACCGCGAGCGCATCGTCAAAATAGATAAAGACCTGCGACTAACCTTTGGCGTTGCTATGGCGGCGACAAGAGCAGCTGGGGATTCTCCGGGCCTTACCTGGGGATACTTCCGCGGGTCTTTATCAGTACTGCGTGTGACGTGAGGGGATAAGTGGAAAAACCTGAAGCTTCTGGAGTCGAGGACGTATCCGTCCTCGAAACGTGGAAGCGTCTCGAAGGCGATCCGAAGGCCGTTCTTGTGGATGTTCGTACTCGTGCCGAGTGGGCGTTCGTTGGAATTCCGGATCTTTCCACAGTCCATGGGGACGTTTTGCTGATGGAATGGCAGACATTTCCAGACGGCCGGACCGCCCCGGACTTCACCGAACGCCTAGACGCAGCGCTGACTGCCAGGGGTGTGGAGAAGGACGCGGAGATCTTCTTCATTTGCCGCTCAGGCGGCCGCAGCCGGATGGCTGCAGAACAGATGACGGCGGTGGGGTATCGCCGGTGTCGCAATGTCATGGAGGGCTTTGAGGGACCATTGGACGCTAGCCAGCACCGCGGACGGATTTCCGGTTGGAAATTTGCGGGTCTTGATTGGGTGCAGGGCTAGGGGAAATCACAGACGGCATAGACGGCACCGAACGGCGGAGGGTTACGCTAGGCGGTGAAGAGGGGGGCGCTTCTAGGCGTCCCGCGTTATCAGCGGGGAGTAAATACT